>NZ_AP041051.1:0-35000 GCF_059726885.1 Aureisphaera sp.
ATTTGTTCACATATTTGCATTGTTAAGAAATCGTTAGCGAAAACCCTATTTTCCTCTTTTTTAACAAGACAATTGACTAACTAAACTTCTAACTATCACTATGAGTAAAACGGCCGAACAGGTTTGGAAAAATTGCTTGTCCTTTATTGAAGATAATATCTCGATGCAAGCATACAAAACCTGGTTCGAACCTATTAAGGCTGTTAAACTCACAGACAACGCGCTAAGCATACAAGTTCCCAGTAAGTTTTTCTACGAATGGCTCGAGGAACATTATGTGAAATTGCTCAAGGTTGCCCTAACTAAGGAATTGGGAAGTACGGCAAAGTTGGTGTACATCATTAAGATGGAAAACACCTATGGCAATAAGCAACCGTTTACAGAAAAGATTCCAAGTGCAAACCGTTCTCAAGTGAGATCGCAGGAAGTAGATGTACCCGTTAAAAATAAAAGTCCGGAATTAAAGAATCCATTTGTAATTCCTGGAATTCGAAATGTAAAAATAGAATCCCAACTAAATCCAAGTTATAATTTTGAAAATTTCTTGGAAGGCGAATCCAACCGTTTGGCCCGCTCCGCAGGTCTTGCTGTAGCAAATAAGCCTGGAGGGACCTCCTTTAACCCCCTTCTCATATTTGGAGGCGTAGGTTTAGGGAAAACACATTTGGCGCACGCCATTGGTGTGGACATCAAGGATAAATACCCTGAAAAGACCGTTCTCTATATTTCTGCTGAGAAATTCACCCAACAGTACATAGAAAGCGTAAAGAAGAACAATCGTAACGATTTCATCCATTTCTATCAGATTATTGATGTTCTTATCGTAGACGACATCCAATTGCTGTCTGGTAAGGCAGGAACCCAGGATGTGTTCTTCCATATCTTCAATCATTTACATCAAAATGGAAAACAGGTCATCCTTACAAGCGATAAGGCCCCTGTTGACATGATAGATATTGAGCAGCGCTTACTCTCCCGTTTCAAATGGGGGCTTTCTGCCGAGCTCAATCACCCAGATTATGACACCCGTGTGGCCATCATTAAAAATAAACTCTATCGCGATGGTGTTGAAATGCCTGAAGATATCATAGAGTTTTTGGCCAATAACATTAAGACCAATATTAGGGAATTGGAAGGCGCCATCATTTCATTGATTGCACACTCCTCTTTCAACAAAAGGGAGATCACAATAGATCTTGCAAAGAAGATTGTAGATAATTATGTGAAACACACCAAGCGTGAAGTTTCCATAGATTACATTCAGAAGGTGGTTAGTGAATATTTCCAGATGGATGTGGAGACACTGCAGTCTAAAACCAGAAAACGCCATATTGTGCAAGCAAGGCAGTTGGCCATGTTCTTTGCCAAGAAATTTACAAAGGCTTCCTTAGCCTCCATTGGCTCTCAAATTGGTCAGCGTGATCATGCCACCGTGCTGCACGCATGCAAAACAGTGGACAACCTGTCCAGTACGGACAAACAATTCCGCAAATATGTTGAAGATTTAAATAAAAAATTGACACTCTAACATAACTATCCTGCTTCGCAGGATTTTTTTATCTCCATTTTATATGAAAACCCGTGTGATCATGGTCTGCTTAGGAAACATTTGCAGGTCACCTTTGGCAGAAGGTATCCTAAAATCTAAGGTAGATCCAGAAAAAGTTCAGGTAGATTCTGCAGGCACTGGTGGCTGGCACGTAGGCGAAAAGCCAGATCCCAGAAGCATTGCCATTGCCCGACAAAAAGGATTAGACATTACCGATCAAAGAGGCAGAAAGTTTTCCACCTATGATTTTGAGACCTACGATTATATCTTTGTAATGGACAATTCAAATTATCGGGATGTGGTGCGATTGGCTACCAATGAAGATGACAAGCAAAAAGTAAAGTTTATTTTGAACGAAATTTTCCCAGGGGAAAATGTCGACGTTCCCGACCCCTATTATGGTGGCGATCAAGGGTTCGAGAATGTCTATGATATGCTGGATGAAGCCTGTGAGAAAATTGTGAGTTGGCTTAATTAAGAGGTATGGACTAATTTTCACTATTTTAGTGAAAAACTTAATCCTATGAAAAAACAAACCTTATTTATGCTAGCCCTAACCCTGAGCACTTTTGTGTTGGCTCAGAATATTGAAGTTACGCTGCAACCCTTTGCCAGCGGCTTAAGTTCGCCGGTTGATATCGCAAACGCAGGTGATGACCGTCTTTTTGTTGTGGAACAAGACGGAAGAATAAAAATCGTTCAGACAGACGGAACCGTAAACTCAACCCCTTTTCTTGACATATCCAGTCAAGTTTCCAATGGAAGTGAACAAGGATTGTTGGGATTGGCCTTTCACCCAGATTATGCCTCCAACGGTTACTTCTTTGTAAGTTATACAGACAACAGTGGCAATTCCCAAGTTTCCCGTTATTCAGTGAGTGGTGATCCAGATATAGCAGATGACACTTCTGAGTTGGAAATTATTGATGCAACCCAGCCTTTTCCCAATCACAATGGGGGCTCTATAAACTTTGGACCAGACGGATACCTCTATATTTCTTGGGGAGATGGAGGAAGCGGTGGAGACCCTGGTAATCGTGCTCAGAATACAGAGCTATTACTGGGAAAATTGCTCCGAATCGATATTGACAATCCAGATGCTGGACAAAATTACGGAATTCCAACGGACAACCCCTTTGCCGGAAACCCACCAAATGCAGAAGAAATTTGGGCCTACGGAATTAGAAACGCTTGGAAATTCACCTTCGATAGTGCCAATGGCGATATTTGGATTGGCGATGTTGGACAGGAAAACGTAGAAGAAATAGACCGCGCCGGAATCTCTGAGGCTGGCCTAAACTATGGTTGGAGGTGTTACGAAGGGAATGATCCTTTCAATACCTCTGGTTGTCCTCCAGATGGAGAACTAACATTTCCCATAGGCGTATATTCCTCGAGTAATGCTACTCCACACTGTTCCATTACTGGCGGTTATGTGTACCGGGGAACAGATTATCCGGACATGCAAGGAATTTATTTCTTTGCGGATGTATGCAGCGGAATGATTGGAGGCCTTGAAAATATTGGTACAACAAACGATGTGGTAGATTACGGAACCTTCGGGGGATCATGGGTATCCTTTGGTGAGGATGTGAATAACGAATTATATATTGCCAATATTTCTGGAAGTATTTCCCGAGTAACCGGTGAAGCCATATTGGGTGTAAACGATTTGGACGAATTAAAGATTTCTATAGCGCCAAACCCAGCTCAAGATCATGTTTCCATTGCGCTGGAAAACAATATTCCATTCGAAATTACGATTCAGGATATGAAAGGAAGTATCCTGCTTACTCAGAAACATTCGGATCAAAATACCTTACAACTTGACACAAGTTCCTTTGCTGCTGGACTATACCTAGCTAAAATCGTTTCAGAACAGGGAACAGCTGTCAAGAAGATTGTGAAACAATAAACCTTTATGGAACAACCATTAGGAAACGTATACTTAATTCCTTGTACCTTGGGCGATACTCCACCACTGGAAGTATTGCCCTTGTTGGTTAAAAAAGCTATCGAGGAAATAGACCACTATATTGTGGAGCATGAAAAAGATGCTCGGCGATTTATTAAAAATATCGTTCCTAGGAAATCCCAGCCCGACCTTCATTTTTCCATTATCAATAAATTTACGGACACTTCGGAAATTCCCGATATGCTCCTTCCCTGTCTTGAAGGTCATGACATTGGAGTAATTAGTGATGCTGGATGTCCGGGAATTGCAGATCCTGGTGCATTGGTTGTCGCACAAGCCCATCTTAAAGGAATAAAGGTAGTCCCTTTGGTAGGCCCTTCCTCCATTCTTTTGGCCATGATGGCCAGTGGTTTCAATGGTCAGAATTTTGCTTTCAATGGTTACTTGCCTATTGACAAGCGCGAAAGACGCAAGGAAATAAAACGACTGGAACGTCTGTCGGCAGAAGTAAATCAATCACAGTTATTCATAGAAACCCCTTATCGCAATAATCAGATGCTAGAAAGCCTCATTAGTGTTTTACAACCCCAAACCCAGTTATGCGTGGCATGCGATATTACTCTGCCTTCGGAATACATCCTGACCCAATCTATTGAAAGCTGGGAAAAAACAAAGGTGGACCTCAATAAAAGACCCACCTTATTTATCATTCACAAAGGATAACTTTAGTGCACCTTTGCCTTTCTGTTGGCAACGATCAAGGATGTATCGTAGCCTGAAAATTTCTTTAGGTAATATCTAATGGAGGTTCCAAAAGCATCCTGAAACTGAATAGCACCTCCGCTTCTCAGGTATTTTTTTACGTTACCAGCACCCGCTAAATGCGCTGCCGCCAAAATACCGGATTCGGTTACCTTCACTCCACCAATATATCTTCCTTCGTATCTTTTTATGTCCCGTCTTAAAATCCACTTATTTCTGGACACATAGGCAGTAAAGGCCTCTTCTTGCATCCGCGTGTCTTCTAAGAAATTTTGGGTATTGTAGATCCCGATCATTTTAAGGGTAGATTTACCAAACTGGTATTTGCCCATATAACCGAACTCATTAATTACACGATATCGCCCTTGTGATTCTTTGAAGCCTAAAGCCTCTTTAAACCCAATGAACGTCTTTCCTAAAAACAATTGAAAGTAATCGTTAGATTCTTCAACGACCTCATCTTCGTTTGGTACGTTGTAACAGACCGCTTCATCCGTCATGATATAGTGCGAAAGATCCACACCATTCTTGGAAGCAAAACCTGTTGAGACAAAAGCTACAACAAGTATAATTAAACCGATTTGTATAAAACTACGTTTCATTTGTGGCAAAATTTCTGGTAGAATTTTCCTACCATCATTTCAGCGCGCAAAATTACGACTTATTTCACGAATTTTCAGTGATTCTTGTTAATCTTTGTTAAAACATCAACAAAACTCGTTGAACTGATGGTTTCGTTAACAAATCTGTAACAAATGTAGTTGTAAAGTCTTATATGAATCGAAATATGTTAAAAAAGTAGTTAACTAACTTATTAACACCTATTTAATTGAATAATCCGCAATGATTTCCATAAAAAGGTGTAGGATTAGAACGTAAAAAAAGTAGATTTCTTGTATGACTATTCTCTCAAGCAATTGAGATCCCCATACACCATTAACGATTAATTCCCTGACTGTTAATCCATCGTATATATTCCCGACGATTTTGACCGTGCTGCGCTATGGTTTTGGCAAACTTATGATAGCCGAAGTTTTCTACGTTCACGACCATATATAAATAATCGTGTTTTTCATAATTCAATACAGCGTCGATAGATGAAATATCGGGCATGGTAATAGGTCCTGGAGGTACGCCAAGATGCTTATACGTATTAAAGGGTGATGGGTTTTCCAGGTCCTTGTACAGCACCCTTTTTATAACCTGGTCAAAATCCCCCTCACTAAGCTTCTTAGCGTAGATCACGGTAGGATCTGCCTGCAACATCATTCCTCGTTTAATCCTGTTTACATATAGTCCAGCTACCCTTGGGCGTTCTTCCACCTTTGCCGTTTCCTTCTGCACGACGGCGGCCAAGGACATCACCTCATCACGACTTAACCCAAGCGCTTCCGCTTTGGCATTACGGTCGGCATTCCAAAAGCGATTGTATTCCTCCAACATTTTTTTTGGGAATCCTTCAGCCTTCATATTCCAGTACACTTCATACGTGTTTGGAACGTACATACCCAATGCCGAAGCCTCTGTAAATCCTGACTGACTCAAGAACGTTTCATCTTTCATGGCATTCAATAAACTAAGACTATCCGTTTCCAACTGCTTGGCTACATGCCCTGCAAGATTCTCCAAACGCTCCTGATTGTTGAATTTCAATGTGATTGGCGTATTGCCGCTTCTTATGCTATTGACAATATCGTTATTGTTCATTCCTTTTTTAATGATGTAATGCCCAGGTTTTATATTGGCAGGGTATTTTTTACGATTTGCCACTGCTTCGAAGGAAATATCATCTTTCAACAATGGTCGCAATTCTTCCAACACATCACTGAACCGTGCACCGGTTGGAATGTACACATGGGCCTCTTCGTTATTGAAAGCCGTATTGGAAGTGAACACGCTATTATACACAAAATAGGCAAAGCCAGCCATAAAAATAAGGCCAATGAACACGACTCCCCAAACAACTTTTTTAATGTTTTTCTTCATATACTTTTTGATAAAGTAATTCATTTTTATACTCCCCACCAGAAAGGATCCAATCTATCTTTTCACCAGATTTCTGAAATCCGAGCTTTTCGAAAAGACCGATACTGGGCAAGTTGTCTTTTGTGATATTGGCGTATAATTGATGTACTCCCAAATGCTTTCTGGTATACTCACTTAACAACCCTAAAGATTCCGTCGCATACCCTTTTTGCCGATCTGCTCCCGAAAAGATAACGATGCCAACCCCCACTCTCTTATGTTTAGGATCGAAATCGAACAAATCGATAAAGCCAACACCCGTATCAGAATGGTTTGGACAGATCACCAAACGTAATTGTTTTACTTCAAAAATATCGCGATGTGCATTATCTAGATATTGCTTTAGGACAAATTTGGAATATGGAGTCTGGGTATGGCTCACTTCCCAAACGGATTCATCATTCTCTAAATGATAGAGCAAATCCAGATCAGAAGGCTCTAGGGCACGTAAATAGATATGTGTTCCTTGCAATACTTTCATTCCCAAGTACCTTTAAAAACCTGTTTGGCAGGCCCCTTCAACCAAATATTTTCATAGTGTCCATTCTGTTTATTGAAAGACACCTCCAAAGTTCCCCCAGGGGTTTCTATTCTTACATTTTCATTGGCCTTGCCCAAAGCATTCATTGCAATAGCTACGGCTGTTACCCCGGTTCCACAAGAAAGGGTTTCATTTTCTACACCACGTTCGTAGGTTCGCACGGCAAATGCATTGGCAGCCACTGCTTCTACGAAATTCACGTTGGATCCTTCGGCGCCATAGATATCATTCCGAATGCGCTTCCCCTCCGAAAAAACAGCATAATCGCTTAAACCATGTACCAAAGTAACGTGGTGAGGCGATCCCGTATTTAAAAACAAACTATCTTCTTTTTGAACGATCTCACCAACATCTGTCATTTTAAGGGATACTACATCATCTTCTAGCAAAGCCTCATGCAATCCATCTATAGCCATAAAGGTTGCCATATCTTCAATAATCCCCAAAAACCGGGCAAAATGCACAATGCAGCGACCCCCATTACCACACATAGAGCTTTCATTTCCGTCGGCATTATAGTAAACCATCTTAAACTGGGACGTTTTGTCATTTTCCAAAAGGATCAATCCGTCCGCACCTATGCCAAATTTACGGTCACAAAGTTGCTGTACCAATTCGGTATTATTCTTGTTGAAATGTAAGTCACGATTGTCTATTAAGACAAAATCGTTACCGGTTCCTTGATATTTATAAAATGTGATCGCCATGGCAGGTGACAAAGTTAAAAAAACAAGGGACTTATAAGACTTTTAATGGGGTGTTAAATACACGTTAATTATGAAACCATTAAACAATAGGAAAGTCTTTAGATTGTTAATTTGATGTATAATTTAATTGAATCTATCTATGACACAAACAGTTCGTTTATTTGCGGTAGCGTTGGCAGCGGGTGCCATGACGCTAGGAGGTTACAAACTTTTTGTTGAAGAGAAACCACAAATTGCTGTAGCCCAACAGGAAGAATCCCCTTCCATTATTCCAACTTCGTTCAATCCCACAACCGGATCCAATGAGCCCATCGATTTTACGCAGGCGGCAGAAAAAACGGTTCATGCCGTAGTGCACGTAAAGAACACTACCATGAGCAAAGGCCCAACAAGTATGCGTGATTTTTTCTTCGGCGGTGGTAGCCCTAGGCCTATGATAGGTACTGGGAGTGGTGTGATTATTTCTCCAGATGGTTACATCATAACCAATAATCATGTAATTGAAAATTCGACCGAATTAGAAGTTACCCTAAATAACAACAAAAGTTACGAAGCCGAATTAATTGGGACCGACCCCAAAACGGATATCGCACTAATAAAAATTGCTCCGGACGAGGACCTGCCCTTCGTTCCATTTGCTGATTCCAATAGCGTAAAAATTGGAGAATGGGTATTGGCCGTAGGCAATCCTTTCAATTTAACTTCTACCGTAACCGCAGGTATTGTTAGTGCCAAGGCAAGGGATTTGAATGAATTCGATAGCCAATCACAATCCTTTATTCAAACCGATGCTGCGGTAAACCGAGGAAACAGTGGTGGTGCCTTAGTAAATACACAAGGTCAACTCATTGGTATTAACACAGCCATTACGTCAGAAACGGGATCTTATGTGGGGTATTCTTTTGCCGTACCCTCCAACACAGCCCGTAAGATTGTAGAGGATATCATGGAATACGGAAATGTACAGCGGGGAATCCTTGGTATTCAAGGCGGTGGATTGAATTCTGCCCGTGCCGAATATTATGGGATTGGAGAAACCGAAGGTGTATATGTAGCTGCAATTGAAGAAGGAAGTGGAGCAGATAAAGGCGGTATAAAGAAAGGAGATGTGATCAAAAAAATTGACGGTTATAAAATTGCCAAATTCTCTGACCTTACAGGATATCTCGGCTCCAAACGCCCTAACGACATTGTAGATGTAACGGTATTACGCGACGGAAGACAGAGAACCATTCCTGTGACCCTTGTTAAGTTAGAGGTATACGAAATAGAGGAATTGGGAATTGAGGTTAAGAACGCAAGCAAACAGGAGTTAAAGCGCCGAGACCTTGAAGAAGGTGTAAAAATAAACAGGATCATTAGCGAAGACATGTCCAGGTATGACCTAGATGGTGCTATGATCATAAAAATAAATGATATTAAAGTCTCCAATATCGATGACGCAAAGCAAATTATACGAAATCGCGACTCTAGCGATCCGATTAAGATGACCTTTGTGGATAGGAATGGGGAATTGAACTCGTTCATCTTCAGATAAACAAGTAGTTTTTCTTGAAGGAGTGGCCCGTTGCAGTTGATTCTGTAACGGGTCATTATTTTTTACCAATAAGCTTCCCGAAAACGTTTTAGTTTTCTACTTTTGCAAAAAATTTAAACCCATATTTCTGAACCATCAGAAAACCTAAAAACAACATGACTATGAGTTTTGATGAAGTGTATGAAAAAGAGCTTTCTTTTCAGACCGACCGCCGAAAGGCCACTGTCGAATTTATTAAAATCGTAAGTGACCTTTGGTACGACAAATCAATTGAATTGGTATTGTTCCGAAATCAGTTGATCGATAGAAACGTGAGCGAAATCCTGAACCTTCACGAATACGCTGGAGAGTTTGTACAGAAGCCCATCTCTATTTTCGATAGTGTTGAGATTGCACAGGCTATCAAAACCCTAGACTTCCCTCCTGCCAAGTTGGACATTGGGAAACTAACCTACGAATACCATTTGGAGGATAACCAATATCCCGATGCGGTATCTTTTGTGAGCCATAAGCTGAATGATGCCAGCAACCACAAAAACATCGTACCAAAAGATGTTGTATTGTACGGGTTTGGGCGCATAGGTAGATTATTGGCCCGTGAGTTAATGTCTCGTACCGGTAAAGGAAACCAGATGCGTTTACGTGCCATCGTTACAAGGGGTGCGGTAGACCAAACAGTTTTGGAAAAGCGTGCTTCTTTACTTCAATACGATTCAGTGCATGGTGATTTCCCTGGAACGGTGGGGATCGATGTAGAGAACAAAGCCTTAATCATAAATGGAACCACGGTGCATATCATTTCTGCAAATCAGCCAGAAGATATAGACTACACCGTTTACGGAATTGAAGATGCCTTGGTAATTGACAATACTGGTGCCTTCCGTGATAAAGAAGCCTTAAGCCGTCACTTGGTAAAAGGAGCTTCACAGGTATTGTTGACCGCTCCCGGTAAAGGAGTACCGAATATTGTTCACGGTGTAAATCATTTGCAAAACGATCCCAAGGATCTTCAAATATTCTCTGCAGCCTCCTGCACCACCAATGCCATTACCCCAATATTGAAAGCTGTTGAAGATAGCTTGGGTGTTGTGCAAGGACACTTAGAAACCATTCACGCCTATACAAACGATCAGAATCTGGTAGATAATATGCACAAGAAATACCGACGTGGTCGTGCAGCTGCCTTGAATATGGTAATTACTGAAACTGGAGCTGGAAAAGCAGTGAGCAAGGCCTTACCTTCCTTTGAAGGAAAACTTACCTCTAACGCCATTCGAGTACCTGTCCCAAATGGTTCCTTAGCGATCTTGAAATTGGAATTGGAACAACCAACATCCAAAGATGGAATGAACGCCATTATGAAAAAATATGCCTTAGAAGGAGATTTGGTAGAGCAAATAAAGTACAGCCTTAACAATGAGTTGGTATCTAGCGATATTGTGGGTTCTTCTGCCCCTTCTATTTTCGATAGCAATGCAACTATTGTAACGGCAGATGGCAAGAACGCAGTTCTATACGTTTGGTATGACAACGAATACGGATACAGCCACCAGGTGATCCGATTGGCGAAGTATATTAGTAACGTAAGACGTTATACATACTATTAATAGTTCGTCCTGTATAAAACAAAAGAAAACCCCATCCAAATTGGATGGGGTTTTTATTTATATCCGTTACAAGCATTAACCCACTTCCCTTTCGAGTGCTAAATAATGCGTGGTGCCTTCATTATAAAGGGGAAAAATACGTACTTCACAATCATAGGCTACTTGATCCTTCTTATAATTGGTAATGATCTCCTTAAAAGGTCGGTCCTTTTTTAATTGTGCCTTTATCTTTTTTCGAGTGGTCTCGGAGGTTTCTTTCCCCTGCAGAAACTTCGGTGATTTGTCAAGGGCAAAGCTTTTAGGGTAACCTGTCATGGTCGTAAACCCTTCGTTCACCCACACGATTTTCTGCTGGGCATCGGTGATCACAATGGCATCAAATTCATGCTCTGAAAGAATGGATTGCACGTCGTTCTTCCAATCATAACGTTGTGCCAAAGCCGCAACATTTTTAATGTCATTACCTTTCCTGGCTTGCTGCAATCTCCGAGAATAATTTTCACTGAAAAGATCCCAACTCAGTAGTGGCATAGCCAAAGCTTTGGAAGGCACAATCTCATCCTTCAATTTCTCCTGTTCTTCAACAGATAAGGTCGATAAATAAAGGTCTAAGCAGGACATTTCGGAAAGATTGTATTTCATGGGGTAGCATTTATAGGGTTATCATCACCATGTAAAGATAGTAGGACCATTTAATCTGGCAAAGGTTGAATATAAAAACCTTTCTCTCCAATCAGGTCCATAATGTCCTTTTCAGATAGGAATTCCGTGGCCTCTACTCGAAGTACATTGTCTATATCCTCCAAATCTACGGACCACCGCAAAACCTCAACATTCCTGTTTAGGGCCTGCTTTATAAGCTTTACTTTCTTCTTCGATTTAATGTCCGTACGGAATATGAACAATCCTATATACAAGCTATGATTGTTCCACATCTGACTCCTCGCTAGTGTTTTCATCGTTAGATGGGTTTGTTTGGCGTTCTATATACTTTTTGAAGTACTCGTCGCCCTCCTCTTGCCAAAACTGATCGTAATACTTCCACTTGGAAAAGTCGGTTTTCGACTTTTTCTTGGAATCGTCCTTTGACTTCTTGGAAGAGCTCTTGCCCCCGAAACCGCTACAACCCAGTAACAGCTTTACCAATATGATGAGCCCGGCAGCCTGCCAAAAACCAAGGGTGGTCAATCCGAAAAGTTCTGGCATCAGCCAATTCCAAAGGCGCATTACTACATAGGCGAACAGCGTGGCCAGCCCGGCAATAAAAATTCCTCCGAAAATAATGGTTGCTATAATTTCCCCTAGGGATTTCTTCCTGAATTTATGGGTGAAAAAATTTGTCATGATCTTTCTATTTTATGTGTTTTAATTTCTTGTTCTATTTCTTTGTACAATATCCCAATGGCCCGATGTCGTCGGGACATGAGTGTTCCTTCGGGTATGCCTGTTTCTATCGAAATTTCCTTGTACGTGTACCCTTCAAAATCTACGGCGATAATGATACTGCGATAGGCTGGTTTTAAACGATCTATACAGGTTTTAAGGACTCTAACCATTTGATCCGAGCTATATTGGTTCGCCGAGGCGCTCACCATATCGGTCAACTCGAGGAGTGACGTATCCAGATCCATGGATGCTGTGGATGGTTTGGTTCGCATTAGATCGATGATCCGGTTTTTCAGCGATCGGTATACGAAACCTGCTACATTGTGAATGGGAGCATATCGATCTGCGCCCGAAAACAGTTTTAACGCCACATCCTGAACAATGTCCTCGGCATTGCTGTCTATGGTGTCACTAATTTTGGCATTTACGTAACCCTTAAGGGATTGGTATTCCTTACCAAAAAAGTCACTTAGTTTTTTACTGTTTTCTGATTCCAATGGGTGGTTAGCCTTTTACAACGTCCTTTCAATCTTATAGACGAAGCTTTTGCGATCTATTGCATTTTTTGTCGAAAAATTTTCTGAAATGATAAAGTTACGGGATGACCCCTAATTTTCAATGCAATTTTAAGGTATGGTTAAGGTGATTTCAAGATCAAGTACACATAGTAGCTAACCCCATTGTAGATGTCTTTAATAACTCTGATACATAATAACTTGCACTTCTCCGTTCGCTTTTCCCTCAACTAATTTGTATATTTAAAACAAGACTTTTATTCCATGCGCCTATTTTCAAATTTTAATGAGTCAAGGTTCTCGGTAATGCTGTTCTTGATTTCTACTACACTTTTCTCACAAGAGCAAAAGTTTAACGAACATGGCGCGGGAGATATTGAAAACACCCCTGCTGTTTATGTCAAAGTGGATAAAAGCGCAATGAAAAGGAGTCCGGCTTATCGTATTTATTCTCCAAACTATTTTACGGTACAGACTAATGTGGATGAAAATGGAAACAACATTATTGGGGATGCAGCCAATGAGCCTTCCCTAGCTGTGGACCCTACCAACCCTGACAGGATTGTCATGGGATGGCGGCAATTCGACGACGCTGGTAACTATTTCCGTCAGGCAGGATATGCCTATAGCCTAAATGGGGGTTACGATTGGACAAACCCAGGTGTCTTGGATCCTGGTGCGTTTCGATCGGATCCCGTATTAGACATGGATGCTGAAGGTAATTTTTATTATAACAGCTATCGACCTCAAGAGGGACAATTTTGCGATGTTTACAGGATTACAGATGGAGGAGTTGTCTGGGAGGAACCCGCAACCGCCTTTGGTGGTGATAAGGCATGGATGCGTATTGATAGATCCAATGGAATAGGTGCCGGGAATATTTATTCATACTGGTCCTCTGGTTCTGGAACGTGTGACCCCAATCATTTCACAAGGTCCACAGACGGAGGTCAAACTTTTGAGGACTGTGTTTCTGTTTTAGGCAATCCATTTTGGGGTACCATGGCAGTGGATGGCAGTGGAACCCTTTATGTAACGGGTACTACGGCTATTAATACCCCTGGAGCGGATATTGTGGTTGCGAAATCTACGACGGCCAAAGACCCAAGTAGTTCAGTTACATGGGACTCTTCAACAATTGTAGACCTAGATGGCTATATAGTTTTGGGATCGCCTAGTAATCCAGGCGGACTTATGGGGCAAGTTTGGGTAGACGTAGATATATCGGGTACGGTCGCAGATGGAAATGTTTATGTATTGGCATCGGTGGCTAGGGAATCAAATTCAGATCCAGCCGATGTTATGTTTGCCAAAAGTATTGATGGCGGGATATCTTTTTCGTCTCCTATTCGAATCAATACAGATGTAAGCACCTCTAATTATCAATGGTTCGGTACCATGTCAGTAGCTCCCAACGGCCGTATAGATGTTGTCTGGTTAGATACTCGGGATGCCCCAACCGACACGGTGTACCCAGTCCTGTATTATTCCTTTTCTGAAGACCAAGGGGATACTTGGTCCTTGAATGAGGCCATCTCCTTGCAATTCGATCCATATGAAGGAAATCCAAGCCTCATGAAACTAGGGGACTATATTGATATGGTTTCCGATAATGATTTTGCCCATTTGGCTTGGACAAATACGCTTAATGGAGGGCATGATGTATACTATACCCGTATTTCGCCCTTTGGAATACTGAGTACTGAAGATGATCTATCAGTAAATTCAAAAGACATAGCTATTTACCCCAACCCTGCTCGTGATCAAATTATCATTGCTGGGGCCAATTGGCCTGTGTCTACTACCATTTATGATGCAAAAGGCACGGCGGTACTTACTGTGATGACGAAGAATAAAGTGGATGTTAGCTTTCTAAAAAGCGGACTCTATTTCGTTAAATTGGAAGATGGCACTGACTCCGTAGTACGAAAATTGATCAAGGAATAGGATGCACCAATTTAGGTGTAATTAAACATGGACCTTGCTTGCTCCTTTTTTTTGAATGTTGAATTTATTGGGATTTTTTGATGAAGCTATCTTAATGAAAAGATACCGATTATGATATTAAATTACAACTGTATTTTTCCTGTATTCACCTCCCCTAACCTACAAACTCAATAGATACTCCGAGCGCTCCAGATAGGCTTGCCATGGGTAATCAACCTTAGCAGACTCAAGGGCAGCTTCACGTTCGGCATCGGTCATTTGCAGGAAATCCCGTGCGATATCGTAAGGAGTATTGGAAGGAACTAAAAAAGCGTCATCTAGGCCTTCAAATCCCAAACTGTTCATCAAATGAATGGCCCCAGCTCCAGTATGATAAAACATTCTGCGGGCATATAGCAACCGTACTTCTGTGCGAGCAGTGATCTCGGCCGCATATTGCGAAAAACCATGAGTGGGATCTTCTACAGTGTCATTATTTAAGGAGTAAAACGTACCGAAGACTTCAACATACCTTGGGGCACCTTCCAATTTCTCCAAAAAGAACCCATGATTTCGTATGAGATCATCCTCCGTTGGATCTATAGATTCCAAGTGGTACTGAATCGCCACATAATATTCGAGTAAGCGCGTCTGATCTTCTGGGGTTTGGGCAAGATGAGCGTCTATCATAACGTCAAAAAGAAGCAATATATAAGGAAAGGTTTCTGTGGTTAATGGATACCTATTCAAAGACTGTACATACTCTTCATCACCAAAATAGCCATCTGCATTTTCACTTTGATACAGGTGAAACAGTTCATGGTAAAAAACAGATACATCGTAAAACCCATCTCGATCTTTATATTGTGCGTAAAAATAATCTCCAATATCATGGGTAGTATCGAAAGCAAACATATCGTTTCCAGCATAATTTGGAAATCCATAACCCAATAAACTGCTAATGTTTTGCTGCACATAGGTTCGTACTAGATCATTTCGATACAACGGAATACTGTTCAACCCATCGATTTCATACGTGATGGGTCGATTTACGGCTATTTGCGTATCCGGTGGATTTATATAAAAGCCCTCCTCTTCGCCTGTAACAACGAATATGGGTGAGCTTCTAAAACTATCGAAGTCCCTCCAAATTTCATTCATTGCCTCCTCTGCCTGTAACAACTGTGTAACATAATCCAACTCCTCTGCGGATAATTCCTCACCAACAGGTTCATTAACCTCGTCAACTTCTTCTACCGCCTCTTTAATAAGACCATCCGAATCACAGCCCCCTAATAATATCGGAACCCAGAGAAAACACACCATACATGCCAACCTATTTAATATGGAAATGTTCTTTTTCATCTAATTCTGTAATTTAATATGCCATCTTTCTAGATAGTTGCACTTCTCCTATCTTTCAATGTTGTTGCAAATCACCGTCCATGAAACACTCCTATATGCCACAATACCGCACATGGATCATATGAAAAGAACTCCCTTCTTCAAGGTTCTTATTTATACCCGGGAGTTTCACCTTTTTATAAGTATGCTCCAATTTTAACCTGGAATAAAACCTTCATGATTCCTGAAAGTCCTTCGCCCCAATACATGTTGGGATAGATTTAATACGCGTTCTCATTGCTTACAAGTCCCATCCCTCTCTGTAATTTCTTTTCACCCAAGCATTGGCAGTTTCATAATTGGTCACTTTCATGTTTTCACCATCCCATTTAATCGTGCGGCGTCCCGGATAATCATAAGGCGCCCAATCGCCTACTTTCTTACCTTCTTTCAGTACTTTTAACTGATACGACTTTATAGCTAGGTTCCCCATAAGTACGGCCTCTGTTAGCGGACCGCCATAAGAGAATGGCGACGAGGTATTGCCGCCGTTAAGACAGGCTTCTACAAATTCGCCAGCATGTCCGCCAGTAACCCGTTTTATAGTTTGGGTTGGCGGAACAAAATCGATCATCTTTTCTGAAGGTAACAAGCGCGGGTTTCGTGAATAGGTGTCGGTCACCATGATGCCTTCGCTTCCGTAGAAAATACTACCGCCTCCCTGTCCTCCTGGCTGTTCTCCATCCTTAAGTTCTGGTGGTAAGTCGGGCATAATCCCTCCGTCGTACCAGTTCAAGGATACATCGCCATGGGCTTCGGTATCAAACTTTAAGCGGACAATGGAGGAAGGCGGGCACACTCCTTTAATATTCGCTTCCACAAAATCCCCTGACCATACCGTGGTACAACTAGCTTCGGCTTCGTAAGGAAAACGAAGCCCGAGGGTTTTAAACGGGGTTTCCATAATATGACAACCCATGTCGCCCATAGCTCCCGTTCCGAAGTCCCAAAAACCTCTCCATTTAAAGGGCAGGTAATTAGAATTATAATCGCGCATAGCTGCAGGCCCTAACCACAAATCCCAAGCCAAGGTATCGGGAATGGGTTCTTTTTCGGTAATATTCTTAAAGCCTTGGGGCCACACTGGTCGGTTCGTCCAGCAATCTACACGATGTACCTTTCCTATGAGTCCTGCATTAATGATTTCCTGGGCTAAGCGAATACCATCCCCGGAAGCACCTTGGTTGCCCATTTGCGTCACAATTCCGTGATCCTTTGCCACCTGGGCCATCATTCGGGCTTCATAGATATTATGGGTCAATGGCTTCTCAACATAAGCATGTTTCTTGGCCTTCATAAAAGGAATTGATGCCACGGCATGCGTATGGTCCGGTGTTGCGACCATGAATGCATCTAATTCCGACAGATGATTGTCGTATATTTTCCTGAAATCCTTGTATTGTTTTGCATTGGGATGTGCTGCAAAGGTATTGGCAGCCCGGACGGCATCCACATCACAAAGGGCAACGAATTTCACTTTTTGGGTCTGAAAAAGTTCACTACATACACCCCCACCGCGGCCACCCACTCCAATACCCGCCATATAAAGGGTATCGCTAGGGGGAATATGCGTTTTGCCAAGGACAAAACTAGGGACGATGGTAAACGCGGCACTGGCTGCCGCCGATTTTTTAATGAACGAACGTCGTTTCATAGGGAAATAATTTTGGTGGTTTTCCTTTTAAAGATATGAAAATTACCCTTTTAGTTTTTCCTATTCATCGCTATTCATAAAAACGGGGTGGCAATTTGTATTATTTAATTACTTTTATTTTAATTCAACACACTTATACCATTGAAAAATAATATCATTTTAGTCATTGCCTGTCTTATCCTATTAGGATGCAGCAATGATGATAGCGGAGGTTCCCAAGAGGAAATTACCATCACCTTTACAGATCAATCTTTTAGTATAGCCGAAAACCCTACGTTTTCTGCGGTGATTGGTACTTTAAACTTTTCGAGTAATGGGGACGTATTCCTGGCCATAGAATCTGAATCCCATCCGGAGGCCATAGTGGTAAATTCGGATACCGGGGAAATCACCGTACGCACACCCGGTCTTTTCGATTTTGAAGTAAATCCCGTGATGACCTTTGGCGTAAGGGCGACAGCTGGCGGCGAGGCAAAAAGTGCTACCGTTACCGTTCAGGTTGTGGATGTTGAATTTGAAGGTCAATACGGCACCGATGTAATTTTACTATCGCAAGAGCAGGTAGAAGCATTTGGAGCTAATAATTATGCCATCCTTACCCGTGATCTAACAATTCTCGGGGACGATATCCCGACTGGGGAGTCCCCAATAACGGACCTTACTCCATTAAATGCCCTAACCGCCGTAGGGGAAAATCTTTCTATTAGGAGATTGGACGAACTGGAGTCCCTGACGGGTCTGGAAAATTTGGAAAGCATTGGAGGACAATTTGAAATTAGCAACAATTCCTCCTTACTCAGTATTTCTGCACTTTCCGATCTATCGGTTGGTCATACATTTGACCTAAGAAACAATGATGCGCTTGTTAATTTTGACAATATTTCCAACTTAAACCTAGATAACTGTCAGCTTAAGATATGGTTTAACGATGCACTCACAAGTGTTCAGGGGTTGGATAGTACCACTTCCCTAGATTGGCTTTTCATTCAGGAAAACCCTTTATTGGAAACCATTTCTGGATTGGGTGGAGTTACCACAATCGAAGATTCCTTCAGAATAGAAAATAATGGTAGCCTACAGGGTCTGGATTTACCAAACCTTACCACGATACAATCTTCCATTACTGTAGAAAACAATAATGCATTGGCTTCCCTAACCATGCCACAGGTGCTTACAGTAACCGGAAGTATCCAAATATTGAACAATGACAATGTAAGCTCCATCGATCTGGGCAGTTTACAGACGGTAACGGGCGATCTTAGAATAGAGGAAAACAACAATCTCACCACCATAGATGGTTTCGAAAACCTTACTTCTATACAAGGAAACCTTACCTTCACATCGAACCCCAGTATTTCAAGTTTGGAGGGACTGCAAAGTTTGCAAACCGTTGAAGGAGACCTTACCATACGATTTACCAGTTTGCCGAACCTTCAAGGATTGGAGAATCTCCAACAAGTGGATATTTTAAATATTTCGAACAACAATGCAATGACCAGTCTTGATGGTATTCAAGGGCTTACTACGGTGAATACAAATTTCATTGTCCAAAGTTCCGGCATTTTGGAGATTAACGAATTTCCAAATCTAACAGGACTTTCCAGTCTTACCATAAAGGACAATCCGGATTTGACCCAGATTACCTCTTTCAATAATCTTCAGGGAAGTATTGGTGGTGTCACGATTACAAACAACCCTTCTTTGTCCGGAATAGATCTGCTGAATGACATCACTTCAACAACTAGCATAAGTATTGAAAACAATGAAGCTATGTCTAACGCCAATGCATTTGCGGGACTAACCATTGTTGATAATTCTGTCTTCATACGCACGAACTCTATGCTTCCAGCTCTAAACGGAATGGAAAACTTAAATGACGTAGGGCAAAACCTTGAAATTACTAACAATACCAACTTTAACGATTTCTGTTCCCTGACCAATCTAATTGTTTCCCAAGGTATTCAGGGTGACTACGTGGTAAATGGAAATTCCTATAATCCGAGTCAAGCGGATATTATCGCAGGAAATTGTTCTGACTAAGGCATGTAGCAAGTCTTTCCCTGTATTCATAAACTGCGGGTGTCGATTGCCTTTAATTGGTTAACTTTGATTGCACTAAACCATATTTTCATTGAAAAAACTACTTATTCTTTGCGTTCCCTTTCTGTTACTTTCCACATCTTGTAGCAAAGATGACGATAGTGGATCTTCCGGGGATGGAAATTCCAGTAGTTTAGTTTTTGAAGACACCACCATAAGCATAGATGAAAATCCTGCTGCGGGAACACTACTTGTCACTTTGGCCGCAGAAAGTATAGACGTGATCACCTATTCCCTGGAAGGTGGCAATGCAGATGCCATTACGCTGAATCCGGTTTCCGGCGAGGTGACCGTTCAGGTTACTAATTATTTTGATTTTGAAGAAAACCCAGTCGTAACCTTTGATTTTAAGGCAACGGCGAGAAGAAGGGTGAGAAATGCTACGCTTACCATTCAACTTAACAATGTAGAATCTGAGGGACCATATTTCGGATCGGTTATACTACCCTCCCAAGAACGGGTAGATGCATTTGGTGCCAATAATTATACTTCCGTATCCGAATATCTCCACATAGGCGGTGAAGTTCCCCAAGGGGAAACACCGATTACGAGTCTGTTACCATTGCGTACCATTGCCTCGGTAGAAGATGCATTGAGAATAACAGAAGTAGAAGTCCTAGCATCCCTTAACGGTTTGCAAGCGCTGCAACAGGCAGGTTCGCTTCGGATTGAAGATGCCCCAGAATTGACCAACCTCAATGGATTGCAAGGATTACAGGGCGTTGGCTCCGTGCATACAAGTCGACTGGATAAATTAACCACTTTAGATGGTATCGAGAACCTTGCACGTGTGGAACACAGTTTTAATATTAATGACAATGGACAACTTTTGGACATAGCTGCACTTTCCAATACGATCATCGATGGGAATTTAAGTATTCAAAAGAACTTTGCCCTGCCCGATTTTAATGGTTTGGAAAACGTTTCAGTGGGTGGAATCTTAACATTGGCAGAAAATAAGGCACTCACCTCCATTCAAGGGTTCGAAAACAATACTTCCTTAGGGGGCTTACGCATTTTGTTGCATCCCTTGCTGCATTCTTTTGGAGGATTAAAGTTTATTGAATCTATTGAGGGGGATTTCATTATTGATAACAACTATGCCCTGGAGCATCTAAGTTTTATTCCCCATTTGGATTATGTAGGGCAGAATTTCACCATAAAGGATAATGAAAACCTGATCTCGGTTTCGTTTCCCACCTTGACCAGCGTGGACAATAACTTGTCCATCCTTCGGAATACCAAATTAACTCAGGTAAATGGTATGGGATCCCTAACTCATGTAGGGCGGAATTTTTTCATTACCGATAATACGGAATTGACGAATTTTTGTCCCTTCACCAATTTAATCATGAATGAAGGAATTCAGGAAGGTTATGAGGTGGACGGGAATGGGTATAACCCCACAGAGGCTGATATCATTGCAGGAGATTGCTCTAACTAAAGCTACTTGTCCTATATTATTCTGAAGGTCTTCGGCCCCTTGATCCCACCCGTATATTGATGATTTCAACAAATACGGCGAAAGCCATGGAAAAATAAATGTATCCCTTGGGTATATGAAAATCGAGTCCCTCTGCAATAAGTGCCACACCAATCATTAATAAAAAGGCCAATGCCAACACCTTTATGGTAGGGTGTTTTTGCACAAAACCTGCTAATGAATTAGCGGAAAGCATCATAATAACAATTGAAACCATAACCGCGGCAATCATCACGGGTAAGTTATTGGACATTCCCACAGCCGTAATCACCGAATCCAGTGAGAACACAATGTCAATAAGTACTATTTGAAAAATGACCGCACCAAAAGAGAGTACTTTTTTAGGGATATTCGACGTTCCCTCCTCTTCCTGATGCTCCACGTTCTCATGAATCTCCCGTACACTTTTGTACAATAGGAACAATCCACCCAATAGCAAAATAATGTCCCGTCCTGAGATTCCATAATCCATAACGAAGAACAGATCCTTCGTCAAGCCCATAATCCAGGAGATAGAAAATAAAAGTCCAATACGAAATAAAAGCGCTAAACTAAGGCCCATGAATCGGGCTTTTCCTCGTTTATCTTTTGGTAGTTTATTGGATAGTATCGAAATAAAGATAAGGTTGTCAATACCCAATACGATCTCTAAGGCACTCAATGTTAAAAATGCCATCCAAATTTCAGAATTCGTAATCCACTCCATTTTTTTTGGTTACTTTAAAGATTAATTTACGTTCAGTAGTACGTTCAAAATTGATGTACCCAATCACAAAATAAAACTATGAAAATTATTCAGGCAACTTCAACCGACATCGAAAAACTTATTCCCTTATTCAACGGATATCGTATGTTTTACAAACAAGAATCCAACCTTGAGGCCGCTGAGAAATTCCTTTCGCAAAGATTCAACCAAAATGATTCGGTCATATTCCTTGCGTTAGACGAAAGTGGCAATGGCCTTGGATTCACCCAACTCTACCCCAGTTTTTCTTCGGTAGCCATGCAGCGTACCTATATTCTAAACGATTTATTTGTGGATGCAAAAGCTCGAGGATTGGGAGTAGGTGCAGCCATTATGGAGCGGGCCAAAGAATTTGCACTACAACAGGGTGCCAGGGGTCTTACCCTTGAGACCGACATAGACAATCCTGCACAAAAACTTTATGAACGACTGGGGTGGGTTAAGGACACTAAGGTTTTTCATTATACGTGGGAGGCATAAACTAATCCATTTAGCGTATTTTTGTACCATGATATGTCACCGGCTTAAAATAGCGTTCTTGCTTGGTTGTATAGGCATTCTATTCGCGACTTTGGGACATTCCATGCATGCAGGGGAGAATGACTATTCATTCCGTTTTGATATGGCATGTGAGTTCTTTGTCAATGGAAAGGAAATTCCAGATGAAGTACTTCTCAATGTACTACCCTATGGAGCATCTGAGTTTACTTTATTCTATGAAAGATCTACCAGCGAGCTTCTAGAAGGGGATACAGACTTTTTTTATTATGTATCCAACACCATTTTTGAAAAAGGCATAACATCGGGTAAAATTGAATTTTATAATGCAGCACTGCGACTGGCAAGTTACGCCGACGGCGAATTTGGAGCGTATTATATAGAAGAACTGGAAGTATTAATAGAGTCGGACCCAGGAAAGTTCTGTGCGATGGCCAAGGGACAATCCTATGCTCATAACAACCCCATTAAATATTTTTTGAAAGAATACGATTGCGATAACCTTTTTAAATAAAACATATGGACCACCTAACCAAACTCGAAGAAATGCTCGACCAAGCAAATCTGGACATAAAAGACGGATTGTACGAGCAAGCCTCCAACAAACTGGAGAAAATCATTGATATAGATCCAAATTTCGGTAAAGCGTATAACCACTTGGGATATTTATACGAAGTAAAATTCAAGGAGTATGAAAAAGGGGAAACCTTGTACAAACTCTGTATCGAGAAGACGCCCATGTATCCGAGTGTATACTACAATTATGCAATCCTTCTTTCTACCTTGGGGAAATGGGATGACTTAAAAAACCTGTTGGATAAAGCGATGAATATCCCCGGTATTACCAAGTCTACCATCTTAAATGAATATGCAATTATGTACGAACAACAAGGGGAATTGGACAAGGCCATAGATCATTACAGACAAACAGGGTTAAGCACCTTGGATAAAGGGGTATTAGATAGGGCCAAGACCTCTATTGAACGTTGTAAATCGAAAAAAGAATTGTTTTAATGCGAATAGACATTATTACCGTACTTCCGGAATTACTACAAAGTCCATTCGAAGTCTCCATTTTAAAAAGAGCCATTGAAAAAGGGTTGGTAGAAGTCCACTTTCATAACCTGCGGGACTTTGCCACCAATAATTATAAACAGGTAGACGACTATCAGTTCGGTGGCGGTGCCGGCATGGTGATGATGATTGAACCCATAGACAAATGTATTTCCCAGCTTAAGAATGAACGGGAATACGACGAGGTAATCTATATGACCCCAGATGGGACCACATTAGATCAGGGCATAGCGAACGAGCTTTCCCTAAAAGGTAATATGATCATACTTTGTGGTCATTATAAAGGAGTGGATCAGCGGGTACGCGATCACTTTATTACACGGGAGATATCGGTAGGTGATTTTGTGCTGAGTGGTGGCGAATTGGCAGCGGCTATCCTTTGTGATGCTGTAATCCGTCTTATCCCAGGAGTCTTAAGCAATGAAACCAGTGCACTTACAGATAGTTTTCAGGATGATCTTCTGGCTCCTCCTATCTACACACGACCTGCCGACTACAAAGGTTGGAAGGTCCCCGATATTTTATTGAGTGGCCATACGGCAAAGATTGAAGCATGGCGTGAAGAACATGCCGTAAAGCGCACCCAAGAACGGCGCCCGGACCTTATGAATGATTAATTCCCTTTAAACTCAAATTGATGCTGAAAAAAATTGACACTGTATTGGCCGCCCTAGGCAACATAAGGGCTATGGAACGATTGCATGTAGATACCTATACCGAAAACCTAATCGAAAATATTCCAGGTGATTTGATTGCCGAATCCAGGGAAGGACAATTATTTGTTGGAGTGCAAGAATTAAATGGATACTACTTTCTGGAAGCCACCATAGTAAGTAACGTAGGAATTAAAACTTATAAAGGGGGAAATCTATGCTTCGCCGGAGGCACAAGTGATTTTGATATTAAAAGTGATACCCAAGAAATAAAAAGTGAATACTCCAATGTATCTCGTCGATATATGACAGACATAAGTTTTGAAGTATCCCCTCATGAAATTCAACGTATTGTTAAGGGTGATTTTATGGAAGTAACATTCAGCTTCAAAAAGAAATCGCTTCTATTTCAAAAAAGGGAAATGTAAGATGCTGCAACTTGCATGAACCAACAAAAAAAAATAGAAATTCACCAAGTTCCTATAATAGGCACCAAAAGGCGTCTTCAGGAATATGCGGTTGGTATTTTCAAAACCCTTACCAGTAGAAAAGGCACAAAAAAAGCCATTAAAAGCGGGCGCATATTCATTAATGGTTCGAAGGGATATACAGGGGATTGGATCATAGGTGGTGAGGAAATTGTCCTTTACGAAGCACTTGAATCAAAAAAACCCTTGCTACAAGAACCCATTACTGTTCTGTTCGAAGACGATTACCTAGCAATAGTATATAAACCAGCTGGTATTTTGGTAAGCGGGAACAAACGTTTTACCTTAGAGAATGCCCTACCTTTCAATTTAAATAAAAGCAATATTCCCGATGCGCTTCAAAGGCCAGAACCTATCCATCGTTTGGATTATCCTACCACTGGGGCCCTACTGGTTGGTAAAACATCTAAAGCCGTTGTGGCGTTGAATGCGCTTTTTGAAAATCGGTCAATTGAAAAAAAATACATAGCAGTTACTCAAGGAAAAATGCCAATACATGGTTCCATTGATCTAGAAATTGATGGAAAACCATCGCAATCATCTTTCAGGTTATTGGAATCGATGCCATCGGAACGATTTGGAGCTCTAAACCTAGTCGAGTTACAACCGCATACCGGGAGGCGACACCAACTGCGCAAACATCTTTCGTCCATGGGTAACCCGATCTTAGGGGATGCACAATACCATTCGGACAGAACGATTTTAAAAGGTAAGGGATTGTATTTACACGCTTATTCGTTAAAGTTTGATCATCCCGTAACCAATGAATCCATTTCGGTAAGTGCCCCATTGCACAAAAAGTACATTAAACTATTCCCTAGGGCACTGGACTTAGTAGGATTTGACTCTAATAAAAAGTGAGACAAACCCTTGCCAACTTATAAAAAAGACCTATTTTTGCAGTCGATTTACCCCAACCTCTGGCGATAGACGTGAATGTTGTTGTAAGCGTAACACTATCAAAACATTAAAAATGGAAGCGTTAGTTAAATTTGTTCAGGACGAATTTGTAACCAAAAAAGAATTCCCACAGTTTGGTGCTGGGGATACAATCACTGTATACTACGAAATCCGTGAAGGAGATAAGAAAAGAACCCAGTTCTTTAGAGGAGTAGTAATTCAGGTAAAAGGAACAGGAACTTCCCAAACTTTTACCATTAGAAAAATGTCTGGAACCGTTGGGGTGGAACGTATTTTCCCGATCAACATGCCAGCATTGCAAAAAATTGAAATCAACAAGAAAGGTAGCGTACGTAGAAAGCGTATTTACTATTTCAGGGGACTTACTGGAAAGAAAGCGAGAATCAAGGAAAAGAGAGCTTAATAGTCCTAATAAGGTATGTAAAAGGCGATTCCAACTGGGATCGCCTTTTTTATTGACAATTGTTAATAACCTAGGTTAGTAAGTTGTTAATCTTTAATGCCTTAGATTATTTGGAAATTAAATTTCTTCCCCTACTTTAGTACTATCAAAACGGGGCAACCCGCAGAGATATTAAAGTAACGTTCTTTAAAACTGTTTTTTTGAATTGCCTGAAATGATCCCGGTACTTGTACTGAGAGCACTAGATGAAAAAAAGCAGGAGCAGTAGTGAAGAAACATAGATTGGTTATTATCAATAGATTCTAAGTTACTGTTCATGTTGAAGAAGATCACGGTCGCAAGGGTTTAACAAACTTGCTTACAGGACCAAGCAGCAATGCAATGTACTGGCTGGTAACGATTTCCTTCACAAGAAGCCATGTGATTGTAGCAATACAATTATATGGCTTTTCTTGTTTTTATTCCCTTCATTCAAACCGAAAAGTACACTTCACTTTTAAACCGCCTTCCAATTCATTATCTTTGCAAGCCTGTACGCCAAGCGTACCATAATAATAACTTCTCTAAACATTCAGAAACATATGACAGATATCGCCAAGATCATTTATACGAAGACCGATGAAGCACCTGCATTGGCCACCAGATCCCTACTACCGATCGTAAAAGCATTCACTGCCCCTTCTGGAATTGCCATAGAAACCCGTGATATTTCCCTCGCAGGAAGAATTCTTGCCAACTTCCCTGAATACCTTACCCCGGAACAGCGTGTAGATGACGCTCTTACCGAATTGGGTGAATTGGCCAAAAGACCGGAGGCCAATATCATAAAGCTTCCAAACATAAGTGCTTCCATTCCTCAATTAATTGCAGCCATAGAAGAACTACAGGCCAAAGGATATGGGCTTCCTAATTATCCAGAAGAACCCCAAAATGATGAAGAAAACGCAATCAAGGCGAAATATGATAAAATAAAAGGTAGTGCTGTAAATCCTGTCTTAAGAGAAGGTAACAGCGACCGAAGGGCTCCAAAAGCCGTTAAGAACTATGCAAAGAAAAACCCTCATAGTATGGGAGCTTGGAGTTCAGATTCTAAATCTCATGTAGCCACAATGACATCTGGTGATTTCAGGCACAATGAAAAATCCGTAACCATTGCTAAAGAAGGGAATCTTAATATACTTCATACCGATACTAACGGAAACACAACCACATTGAAGAATGGGGTATCCGTCTTAGAAGGTGAAATAGTTGACGCCACTTTTATGAGCAAAGGCGCTCTTTTGGACTTTTTGGAAAAACAAGTTCAGGATGCCAAAGATATGGGCATTTTGTTCTCCCTTCATATGAAAGCCACCATGATGAAAGTGAGCGATCCCATTATTTTTGGGCACGCAGTTCGTGTTTTCTTTTCCGATTTGTTCGAGAAACACCATTCCACTTTCGAGGAATTAGGTGTGGATGTTAATAATGGTTTTGGGGATCTTGTTTCTAAATTGGATGAATTGTCCGAAGGAAAAAAAGCTGAAATAGAAGCAGACATTCAAAGCGTCTTGGGAAATGGTCCCGATATGGCGATGGTAAATAGCGATAAAGGCATTACCAATCTTCATGTCCCCAGCGATGTAATTATCGATGCATCCATGCCCGCCATGATCAGGACATCTGGACAGATGTGGAATGCGGAAGGTAATCAGCAAGATGCGAAAGCGGTAATTCCGGACAGCAGTTATGCTGCCTTATATCAAGCCACCATCGATTTCTGTAAAGAAAATGGCGCATTCGATCCCACTACAATGGGAACCGTTCCCAATGTAGGTCTTATGGCGCAAAAGGCAGAGGAATATGGATCGCATGATAAAACTTTTGAGATTGCAGAAAATGGAACTGTATCAGTTGTTGACCAAGACGGAGTAACACTGATGCAGCATGAGGTTGAAGCCGGGGATATCTGGCGCATGTGTCAAGTTAAGGATTTACCCATTCAAGACTGGGTAAAATTGGCCATTACACGTGCACGGGCTACAGGTTGGCCTGCTGTATTTTGGTTGGACGAAGACCGGGCTCATGACGCACAGTTAATTCAAAAAGTAAACACTTATTTACCCAACCACCCTACCGAAGGATTAGAGATTAAAATCCTTTCACCAGAAAAAGCAACCCATTATACCTTGGCTCGTGTTAAAAACGGTGAAAATACCATTTCGGTTACCGGGAATGTTCTAAGGGACTATCTTACCGACCTCTTCCCTATTTTGGAATTGGGAACCAGTGCCAAAATGCTTTCCATTGTTCCGTTAATGAACGGTGGAGGATTGTTCGAAACTGGAGCTGGTGGTTCTGCCCCTAAACACGTACAACAATTTAATAAAGAAGGACATCTAAGATGGGATTCCTTAGGAGAGTTCTTAGCCTTGGCCGTTTCGCTGGATCATTTAGGTGAAAAATTCAATAATGACAAAGCGAGGGTTATTGGCGAAGCATTAGATGATGCCACTGAAAAGTTATTGGAAAACAAAAAAGGCCCTTCCCGAAAAGTAAATGAAATAGACAATAGAGGAAGCCATTTTTATCTGGCAATGTATTGGGCCGAAGCTTTGGCACAACAAAACAAGGATGCCACATTAAAGGAAAGGTTTTCAACGGCAGCAACACAACTACAGGAAAATGAAAGTAAGATTATGGACGAATTGAATGCGGCACAAGGATCAGCCGTTGACATAGGAGGATATTACGACCCCAATGAAGCATTGGTTTCCAGTGAAATGCGTCCAAGTTCAACATTCAACGCCATATTAGATAGTATTAGCTAATACTCTAAAAATAATGTTAAATGAAAGCCCGCCATATTGGTGGGCTTTTCTTTGTGCCCTATCTTTATAAAAAACTTTGTCATTTGAAAAGACTTATTACTCTCGCCTTCCTAATCGCAACAATTGGGGTTGCAGCACAGCAAAAATATACACTAAATGGAACCATTACCGAAGCCGCTACAGGGGAAACCTTGATAGGCGTTAGTGTTATTGTTCCTTCTTTACAAACAGGTGCTATCACCAACGAATATGGATTCTTTTCCATTACCCTGCCTGAAGGGGATTACGAAATTGTTTTTAGTAGTTTGGGGTTTGTAGACGAACGCATCAATGTTTCACTCACTCAAAACATTGCTCAAAATATCTCTTTGCAAAATGACACTGAAGAACTTGATGAAGTTGTGATAAGTGCAGATGTGGAAAGAGCCAATATAAAAGCGCCCCAAATGAGCGTTAATACGCTAAAAGCCAGCACCATTAAAAGTATTCCCGTGGTCCTGGGTGAAGCAGATGTCATTAAATCGATTCTATTATTACCCGGAGTTACCAATGCGGGTGAAGGGTCTTCTGGATTTAATGTGCGGGGTGGTGCTGCCGATCAAAATTTAATACTATTGGATGAAGCCACCATATTTAATTCATCCCATTTATTTGGCTTTTTCTCCGTTTTCAATCCCGATGCCATTAAGGATGTGAAACTGTATAAAGGAGGTATTCCTTCGAGATACGGAGGAAGGGTTTCCTCGGTACTTGAAATCTTCCAAAAGGAAGGTAATATGAAGGAACTAAAAATTAACGGTGGTATTGGTGCAGTAGCAAGCCGACTATTGGCTGAAGGACCCATCGTAAAAGACAAGGCGGCTTTCCTTGTGGGAGGTAGGGCTTCATATGCCCATCTATTCCTTCCGTTATTCGATATCGATAACAGCGCTTACTTTTATGATTTAAATACCAAGTTGAATTATCGAATCAATGATAGGAACAGTATTTTTCTATCTGGTTATTTTGGTAGGGATTTATTCGATATCAATGACAGTTTTACCAATATATACGGTAACGCAGTTGGGAATTTTAGATGGAACCATATCTTTTCTGATAAATTGTTTTCGAACCTTTCCTTGATCTATTCAGATTATTTCTACGGTTTGGAATTGGATTTTGTCGGATTCGAATGGAACTCGGGTATTCAAAACTTCAATCTCAAATACGACCTGAAACATTATATTTCGGATAAGCTTCAAATTAATTACGGAGCTAATAATATTTACTACAGTTTCAATCCAGGTAAGATAGAACCCAATAGTCCAGATTCAGGAATTGTGGAAGAGCAACTCATTAAGAAATATGCCAATGAAGCTGCAATTTATGTGGACGTAGAACATGATATCACCGATAAATTAAGCGTAGAATATGGATTAAGAGTAAGTCATTTTATCCGTTTTGGTCAAGACGAACTCAATGTGTACGCAGACAACAATCCGGTAGAGTTTGATCCATTTTTATTGATTTATCAAGAAGCTGACCCTATTGACACGGTAGAGTCCAGTAGAAGTGATCAGCTAGCCTCCTTTACCAATTTCGAGCCCCGAATTTCGGCTTCCTATGCGTTTAATGATGATTTTTCTATAAAGGGAAGTTATACCAGACTTTCACAATACCTTCACCTTCTCTCTAACACAAGTTCCCCAACACCGCTAGACGTGTGGACCCCGAGTGGTCCTTTTGTTGAACCACAGCTGCTTGATCAGTATGCATTTGGTGTTTTCAAGAACCTTAAAGATGGGGACTACACCATAGAATCTGAAGTCTATTACAAGGATATTCAGAATAGGATAGACTATATAGACGGGGCCGATCTTATCGCAAATAATGCTATAGAACAAGTAATATTGAATGGCGAAGCAAGGGCGTACGGTGTAGAGTTCCTCCTCCGAAAAAACACAGGGAAGCTACAGGGTTGGTTGGCTTACACACTTTCAAAGTCCGAACAACGCACCTTACCGAGAAACGAAAATGAAACAGGGATCAACTTTGGGGAATGGTACAACACTCCTTACGACAAACCACACGACATTTCCGTATACGCCAATTATGAATTGAATGACAAATGGAGTTTCAACACCAATTTTGTCCTTCAAACAGGCCGTCCAACGAATTATCCCATTGGTCAGTTCGAATTTCAAGGTGTAGTGGTTCCTTACTTCGGTTTAAGGAATGTGGAGCGTCTTCCCGATTATCATCGAATTGATGTTTCTGCCGTACTAACACCTCGAAAAAACAAAGGTAGAAACTGGCAAGGGGAATGGATTTTCAGCATTTACAACCTGTATAACAGAAGAAACGCAGCTTCCATTAACTTTAGGGAAAATGCCGATACTGGTATCAACGAAGCGGTACGTACCTCCATTTTTGGAATCGTACCAGCAGTAACGTATAATTTTAAATTCTAGGGGTATGAAGCAATTCATTTACTGCACCATGTTACTTATGGGAATAGTGTTCGCTAGCTCCTGTGAAGATGTGATTGACGTGGATGTACCTTCCGAAGAACCACGTCTTATTGTAAATGCATTGATAAGGGTAGATACTTCGTTGGCCTTTGTGGACGTTGTGATCACAGTAGCAGAAACCAATTCTTTCTTCGGAACCCTTCCTCCTACTGGACTTCAACAAATTACTATCACAAGTCTTGGCCCCGAAGGGGGTGGCCCCATTTTGCTGGAAACAGAACCTGGTGTCTATGTTAAGGAAGCCGTGGGAACCGATTTTTTAATGAGTGATGAAATGGTACTGCAAATCGATTTTGAAGATAAAATATTTGTCGCTTTTGCCGAATTTCAACCTTCAAGCCCCATTGAAAGTTTAGCGCAAGGTGATGGTACAGTATTCGATGAAAATGATACCGAAATCATAGTTTCCTTTACCGACAATGGAGAACAGGATAACTTTTATGTTTTCGATTTCGGTAATGGTAATTTCCTGGAGACCAATGACGAGTTTTATCAAGGACAAACCTTTGAGTTTTCCTATTTCTATGAGGATGAACTAAACCCCGGAGACGAGGTCCCCGTAAGTATATTGGGCGTAGATGAAGGGTTCCACGACTATATGTCTCTCCTAATTGAACAAAGTGATCGGAGTTTTGGTGTTTTTGAAACCCCTGCGGTAACCGTAAGGGGCAATATCATAAATGCGACCGATATAGATAATATTGAAAATTTCAACAACGTGAACATGTCCGATAATTTCGCCTTGGGCTATTTTGCTATCGTGCAGGAATTCAAGGACACACTAACTATTGAATAATGAAGATGAAAAACCTAATTAAGCTTGTAGCCATTTGTATTGCCATCACATTATCATCCTGTGAGGACGTCATAGAGGTAGAGCTACCCCAAGAAGATCCAAGACTGGTAATAGATGCATTGGTAAGGGTAGACAGAACCCAACCCCTAACCGAAGTTCGGGTAGTTGTAAGCCAAACCAGTTCTTTTTTCGATCCTATACCTCCCGCCGAATTGCAACAAATTACCTTAAGTAATTTAGACAACCCTGGAACCGGCCCAGGAACTGGTGTGCTAGATCTTATAGAACCCGGAGTGTATAGCAAATTTTTTAATACGGCCGAAATTATGAGTGATCGGTTCCTATTACAAATAGATTATGAAGACCAATTGTATATTGCCGAAGCACAATTTGTTCCCACAGTTCCCATCGACTCTGTAGAACAGGGAGATGGCAGTATATTCGATGAGGACGATACCGAAGTAGTCGTTTCTTTCACAGATACAGACGAGCGAAACGATTTTTATTTATTCGATTTCGATTTTGGGAATTTTCTTGCCACGGAAGATGAATTTTATCAGGGACAATCCTTCGAGTTTTCTTATTTCTACGATGAAGATTTGGAAATAGGTGAGCAAGCAGAGATCAGCATATTGGGAATCAACCAAGAATTTTTCAATTACATGACCACACTTGTAGAGCAGAGTGAAGGGGATTTTGGTCCTTTTGAAACTCCCGTGGTTACAGTTCGTGGAAATTTCATAAATGTAACCGATATCGATAATGATGGCACCTTCAATAATGTTGGTGATCCAAATAATTTTGCTTTGGGATATTTCGCCATCGCTGAAGAATACAAGTCTACCTTTGTAGTTCAGGAGTAGTGTAAAATCATAGTTGCACTTTTGTGATTAGACGTTTTTCAGTATAAAGGTATCTACATTTAATGCGTACTTTTGAAAAACCAAAAAACAAGCACCATTGTCATTTACAAAGACTACAGAACAAGATTCCCATTATGACAACTTGGAAAAAATGGGAGTGCGCGAATTACTGGAACACATAAATCGTGAGGACAAATCTGTACCCCTTGCCGTTGAAAGAGCACTTCCCCAGATTGAAATCCTATCGGAAAAAGTAGCCCAAGCCCTTAAACAAGGAGGTAGGTTATTCTATTTAGGTGCTGGAACCAGTGGAAGACTGGGTATAGTAGATGCCAGTGAATGCCCACCTACTTTTGGTGTTTCGCATGACCTTGTCATAGGCTTAATTGCTGGAGGTGATTCGGCCATCCGCAAGGCAGTCGAATTTGCCGAAGATTCTGAAGATCAAGGTTGGAGTGATTTAAAGGAACATTCCATTACAAATAAGGATTTTGTTATTGGAATTGCGGCTTCCGGAACTACTCCATATGTTATAGGAGCCTTACAAAAATGTAATGAGAAAGGAATCACTACTGGATGTATTACCTGCAATGAAGATAGTCCACTGGCGAATACGGCCAAGTATCCAGTGGTGGTGGTTGTAGGCCCAGAGTTTGTTACGGGAAGCTCACGGATGAAGGCAGGAACGGCTCAAAAGTTGGTCCTAAATATGATCAGTACAACAGCCATGATTCAATTGGGAAGAGTGAAAGGAAATAAAATGGTGGACATGCAATTGAGCAATAACAAGCTTGTAGATAGAGGAACACGCATGGTGATGGATGCCTTGGAAATAAAGGAAGATGAGGCCGAGTTTTTGCTAAAACAACACGGTAGTGTTCGAAAAGCTATAGATTCTTATAAAAATGGATGAAACAAGACAGAAATTTACGGATAAGAAACTTCTAGTAAAAGGATTGAAGCGATTAGCACTTTCGCTACCGGTACTGGTGCTTACCACCTACTTGTTAACCTTTGCCTTTTTGAATAAAGAAACCCTTCCTCTATATATTGTGCTGCCTTTAGGTATTATAGGCATTGCGGCAACCGTATTCCTTATGTTTGGAGGAATTAAAATTATTCTGAAAAGCTTGTTTCATTAAAGTAACCCAACAACCATAAATCCTAAATATGTTCCAAGGGCATTGCCTAAGGTACCCACCAAAATGGCTGGAAGGATCAGTTCCTTTCTCTGAAAAGTTTCGGCTAGTGCAATGGCTGTTGTGCCGCCGCCTACGTTAGCCTGGCTAGCAATGGAAATCATCTCCCAATCCCGATAAAAAAGACTACCCAATATGACTAGGATAATTCCATGGGTTATCACGGTTAGGGAAGCGAAAATAAGCAACGTAACCCCTATGTCCTTTAATTCGATTACGGAACTTACTTCACAATAAGCACCGATCACGGCTAAAAACAAATACACTAAATACAACCCCAATGCATTAGATGACTTCAAATTTGAAACGAATTTGGTTTGCGCCAATAGTATTCCCAAAGTAGTCAACGTTAAAATAGAAGGAATTTGAGGCAAAACTGTGGCAACCAATTCAGAGATAAAGTACGCCGAAATACCCAAAAACACCAGCCATGTTAAAGAATAAAGGTTCATTTCCTTTACTTCCCCATAACTTTTGGTATCTGCAGGAATCTCTATTTTTTTATCTTTCCAAAAGGATCTTAAAAAAACAGGAATGATCAAAGTAATTACGATCCATAAAGTGGTGACCACATTGTCTACAGCAATGGTCCCCGCGTACAAAACACCTCGTTCCTGAAAATCATATTCTAAAGCTATCGCATTAAAGTTAACACTTCCGCCCGTATAAGTTCCTGTAAGCATTCCTGCTATAATCTTTGCGTCATTCCCAATGACATCTTGAGGAGTTGTCATATACCATGCAACCAGCACCCCTAATGTAGTTGCCAATGAACCCAACAAGAACAGAACAATCATGGGAGTACCTGCTTTTCTAATGGTTCTGAGGTTTACGTCCAATAATAAGTAAAATATTGATATAGGGGCCAAATACGTGAATATGCCATCATATAGTGGAATAGCATTTGAAGCCGAGGGTATTAATTTGAG